>CBDBNK010000001.1:0-22994 GCA_965208025.1 Rhodothermales bacterium | reverse complement strand
AGTAAAAACGGTCATGAAGATATAGTGAGACTATTACTACAGTCTGGAGCGAAGGATATACCTAATAAGGCGAGTGTCCAAATTTAGCTTTCTAGATACTAAAGGGATAAGCTGTTGTGCTAGTAGCATACCATACAGAGGATAACCTTTAAGGGAGAAAACCTAGTGAAGCCCACTAAAAATAAGAGTGTGGTCCCTTATGCACACACATTTTTTAGCTATAAACATTCTGATCACTGAAGATTTTGTGTCTATCTTTCGTGGTGACACCCCAACATGGATTTAGCTGCCATCCATCTACTCTACGCATATGCATGAAGGTGTGGTCAGTTAATAATGGTATTGTTCATTGCTGCTGTAAGCAGAAGCCAGAGGATACACTTGGAGCTGCACAGAGAGAGTTGAGCAATCGCTTGGTGAAGATGCACACCTTAGACCACTGTCAAGATGTTGGTGTAAAGATCAGACCATTTGAGCTCTAATTGAGAGATCAAACAGTCTCATCTTTATCCCATCTGTTGTTTTGCTGTATATGCAAAACCCCATAAGGTGTTGAGTTAGTTAAGAGGGGGTTATGGCAGGAGTGTGATTCTGAGACTTAAGCTAGTGAAGCCAAAGCTAGTCTTCCCTATTTGAAGCCACGGGGAGATTTTCATGCACTCATGTGCCATCCCTATATACAGCATCTACCAATGCTCTTATTACACTTCATAATTATAAAGAGGTGGGTCAATATTCAAGGCTAGGCATCATAGCATACTTTTAGAGATACATAATCTGTGGGCTGGTGTAATTAAAGATGACTGAATCGTTCCAAACAACACATTGCTGTAGCTTGTTTAAAGTCCCATTCAACCTCCTTTTAAACCATGAAGCTTATACAATATTTTGAAGTTGGCCATACTCCAATATTAGATATGGAATGGATGTTATTTATGTTACACCTTACAGAAGTTGTCAGGCATCTGGCTCACAAACCCACTATTCTCCCCCAAAACACCAGCTTCCCCTGTCATCATTACATCATCCCAAGCACCAGTTGTGATTTATGATTACGAGTGGAGATTAAAAGAAAAAGGATATAGGGATGGTATAAAAAGAAAAGAGACAAGATAGGGATGGGGTATGAGTCACTGCACATAATGGATTTACTACCTACAAGTTGATATATACTGTTGCCTTGCTGAAAACCACAACTTGAAGAGACTTTATACACACATCAAAAAGTAGTGCCACCAAACGAATCTTTGATAACCACACCTAACAAAACCACAGTACACTGCAGGCGACAGCATAGGGATTACATCATCAACTTGTAAGCATTGCACACTGAGTAATTCCATTATGTGCAGTAACTCACCCCATCCCAATCTTGTCTCTTTTCTTTTTATACCATCCCTATATCTTTAATTCAAAGAAGTTTTTTTTATTTTCCAGTTGCTCACCAATTGTGTGGGGTAGTCATACTACATTCTCTTTCTTACATCCTCACAGGTTGGAGCCACTCCAATCTATGCAGCCAGTCAGAATGGCCACTCTAACATTGTGGATATCCTTCTCAAGGCTGGAGGGGATCCTAACATTGCAAGATATGTATGTGGTATACTTAAATATTAAAATTAATCTTTGATAGATCTCATGCCTGTCAGTATCTTGCCTGTGAAGCATTATATGAGAATTGGGTTACCTTACAGCACTTCCTCCACCTTGGGTAATGATAGGAGGGTCAAGCAATGACTTCGGGGAGAAAGAGTCAATTGTTCCAGTGTCAAGTAATCATAGCTCATAAGGTGGTGGGAAGTGTGTGGTTTTCCAGGACATGAACACAATTCCTCTCCTCTGTGGTCTCGGTGGCAACAAGTGGCCTTCTAGTTTGACTGGCTAGTGCACTTCTGCTATTTTACAGCATACCTGGTTCAGTCTCAAATGTATATTATAAAGTGGAAAAAATTTCTACAAAATGAATGGTGATGTAGGGACGAAGTATGAAAAAGAACAGGAACAAGAACACCTACCTATAAGCAAGGAAGTCCTACATCCTTATGTCCTGCTGAATTTTGTGACTACATGTTCATCAGAGTGTGGGTAGGCACTCTATATGTGACCTTCTATGGGAAAATTGCATCTAATAGACCCTTTTCTCCATTGATGATCACACATATTTATAATAGAAAGATATAGGGATGGATGTAGGACTTCCTTACTAATACCTGGGTGTTCTTGTTCCTGTTATTTTTCATACTTTACTGCCACCCAGCCATCCCTACATCACCATTCATTTTCTAGAAACAATTTTTCCACTTGTTCCACTTTGAGGATGCATGTATATGCATAAGATATGCTGCATTGTATCTATGCATAAAAGCACCTGCGGAATATTAATTCACTCTACATGCATATTGCTGTTAACATGATTGTATGTTCACACTTGGTAGACATGTCTGTGTTTTGGAAAACATAACATATATGTAGTTCAATGACTAGTATTATAGCAACAGCATAGTGGTAACAATAATAATATTAACAAGTAAATGAAAAATCTTGCAGATTGAGAATGGGTGCATATAGGGATGGTGTAAAAGGGAAAGGAGACAAGATTGGGATGGGACTATAATAGTCACATAGTTTGTATGTGCATAATAATGAGGAGGTCCGAAATCTCTGCCCAACTAGCTGAGTGATTTCGGGACCACCTCATTATTATGCATATACATTTACTTGTTAAGGTAGTTCAAGTGCAGTCTGTCATGTAAGACGAAGTTGCACTGTAGCCACGCCGCTGTTGTTTACTCGAGACGCTTTACTACTACGAGATGGTTGTTTACTCCCGTGTATCTGGTCACATGCCATCGCGTCACTACGCCCACTCATTAGCGCACGCAAAATCCGCGGTGCCGTCAATGCCGATTGATCCCTATTCCCTGCAGCCTTTACCAGTTGCTGGTATTTAGCAGTAGCCAAATGCTTTCTTACATTGCATATACCCCCATACGATACATTGATATCAGCATTACAAGTCTTACAAAAAGCGAAGTTCTTTCCTTTACAGCTGCGAAATATTCCGTGACTCTGCCATTCTTGTTGATACTTACACTCTCTTCTAGCCTTTTTAGAAGGCCCGGCAGCTTCTTCCTCATGCCATAGTTCGGCCATCACTGAGTCCAGAGCCAAGAGCAAGCAGACAGCAGCAATTTCTAATTGTTGCACATCAGCAACGTTATGGAGCATGCGCATTTCTGGAACTTAGCGAAGCGCGCGCGATCGCGACCAGGAAATCAGGACAAGTGAAGTTTATATCAGGACACCAGGACACAGCAGTAAATATCAGTACTGTCCTGCCAGATTCAGGATGGTTGACAGGTATGTTACTGTGCACATTACCAAGCATGCACAGTGCTATTTTACTGCATGCCTGGCTCAATTTCGTATGTATATTATATATATAACACATAATAATTATGTTTAGAGAGTCATGTCTCCCTCTCCTCAGAGGTTTTGCTTGATCTTGCTGTTTGTGAGCTTCTGCACTTTCAGAAACACGAAAAGAAAGACCTGTCGCTTTCACAGCCCTGTTACATGATCACTGATCAGAAGTCATGCTGAAGTCATGGTCATGTTCATTTTGGCCACTTGAAAACATGAAGTGGTGACTTTAATTAAAAGTTAGGGGCCACTGGGGCAACCTAATCATTAATGCTTAAATTTGTACCCTGACATTTGCTTGTGTGCCTTGTATTAACAGTTTGTCTAACCCAGACACAACGTAGTTTACATGTAAACAACAACAATGCACTCCAGTAATACATTATAAATGTGAGATACTTTTACATATAACAGGATACCCGTGATAGATATGACCATCAAACGTACTAACCCCATCACTAAGATGTTTACAACTGAGATACATGTTTGTAAACAACAACGTTTACCCACAGCTAATTAAAATGTCTTTTCCATGTTTCACTCCATATCTCAAACACCCTAGTTAATGTGCATATGAAACTTGTGCACTCGTGTTCACATATTTGTAAACAATTTACTTTACGTGTAAACAACAACAATGCACTCCTTTAATACATTATTTAAGGTGGGGTACTTTTACATATAACAGGATACCCGTGATAGATATGACCATCAAATGTACTAACACCATCACTAAGATGTTTACAACTGAGATACATGTTTGTAAACAACAACATTCATCCACAGCTAACTAAAATGTCTTTTCCATGTTTCTCTCCATATCTCAAACACCCTAGTAAATGTGTATATGAAAATTGCACACTCGTGTGTTCACATATTTGTTAAACAATTTACGTGTAAACAACAACAAAGCTCACAATACATAATAAAGGGGAGGTACTTTTGCATAATAACAGGATATCAGTGGTAGAGATGACCATCAAACTTTGCTTAGGTACTAACCCCTTTCACCGACATGTTTACAACTGAATTACATATTAGTAAACAACAACATACACCCACAGTTAATTAAAATGTATTTTGCATATTTCTCTCCATATCTCAAACACCCTAGTATGAAACTTCAAACACATATGTTTTTTTGCCCCAATGTGCACTTGTGTGTTCAAATGTTGGTAAACAATGTAGTTTATGTGCAAACAACAACAAAGAAACTCTTATTATACATTATAGAGGGGATATATGTACTTTGCATTATGAGTATATCAGTGGTAGATATGGTCACCAAACTTTGCCTAAATTCTAACTCCATCACATCTAAATTGCATATTTGTAAAAAACAACACCCACCCACAGCTAATTAAAATGTCTTTTATATGTTTCTTAATACCTCAAACTCCCTAGCAGATATGTATGTGAAACACTAAGGCTTTGAGGGCCCAACGCGTACTCATGTGTTCAAAAATTTGTACACATCTTATTTATGTGTAAACAACAACAATCCTCGCAGTATATTATAATAGGAAGATACTTTGGACAGAACAGGGTAACATACAGTACAAGTCATAGAAAAGTAAACGTTTTAACAATTCTGTTCCATTCCGTTTCCATTTTGTTTCCTTTTGTTTTAAAACAGGTGTTCTAGTTCAGCAGAATTGCCGTGGTGTAACAAAACAAGTGTAACAGTACAGTTCACCGCTGAACGTGTACTCTACTCAACGACGCCTTGTAATGATGGTGTTTAGTGAGTATATGTGACCATCTCTGGGAAAAGGTACCACTTGGGTGAAAATTTTGAAATTGACTTAGCATTGCCATGTCAGTGAGTAGAATGTTTTGAATCACACCCTGCACTTTTAGCAGGTTCACAACACAAGTTATGAGCAAAAGAATCTTAGTCATTAACTCACATAATGTAAAGATGATGCGTATTTAAACTAAGCATTCACATTGAACATACATTCAACATGCAAACTTCGACCGGGTTGCTGTATGTGTTAGAGATGTCAGATTCACCCAACTCATGCTTGAAAAGGTACAGGAACCACTCTAGTTTTCCATGATATAAGAATCCCAAATAACCCCAAGCAGACCAAATTTTCCTCGTATCTCAAAATTGTATTTTCCCACCTTTTCCCAGAGCAGGTTGCATATACACAGCACAGCTGCTCCTTCAGGGTTCTTGCTGGCTTTGCGCCACATGTGCATGCATTTGTCAGGTGTGACTCGTTGGGCGCTTGTGGCAGAGCTCCATTTTAGAAACATTTTTCTGCCATTCTGTGTCCATTTTGTTCCATTCTGTTTGAACGGAAGGTATAAAAAATCGTTAACTTTTCTATAACTTATACTGTAGATACAAACATCCAACTTTGACCAAGCACTAACCCCAAGTTAACATTTCAATTAGATGTTGGTACACAGCAGTATTGGCATGTCTAGTTGCTGATTCACTGATTCCTGTAGATATTTTGCTAGCTTGAAGTAGGGCTAGTCATAACATTTTGCGTACATGTGGTAGGGGGCATTACCATACCATATTATTCAAGTGTGTGCTTGTCCACATAAAATCAGCACTAAAATTTCCAGATCTATGGTATTATTCACTGATGCACCTGCCCCATACATTCCAATGATTGCAGTGGCATATAATGAGTGATTTGTGTAGTACACAGTCAGATTTGCTTCTTTACATAAGTCAGGCACAAACTGCTTTTAGGGTATTTATCCCTACTCTTGTTTTACCATAGCACAGGGCTAAGTGTTGTAATAAGAGGACAAAGGTAGAACTAGCCAGAAGGTTGTGGTGGTTGGAATCAAAACATTCACATAATTATTGGACAAATTCAGTGGTGTTAGTAATTTGCTGATATATATTTGATACTATTTGTAAAAATTATCACACAAATACCTAATGAAATCAGTAAGATGGTGAACAATTAGCACAATGTTTTGCTACTCTTCTAGAACACAAAGTACAAAATGTAGACCAGTGCTGGAGATAATAGTTCTCTGAAGTGCTTTTGGGTTATCAGTTTCTATCAAACCCCTCTCCCTAATAGGTTCCCATGGTTATGTTTGCAATGGATCCCATGTTATGCAATTGACATAAAATGTGGAGAGGGTCTGTACTTAGTTTCTTCTAAAATACTAATACCTGTATGAGTATAATAATATTTTTTATTTTTTAATTTAAAGAATTCTGGTAACATTGTTTTTAACGTCATTACTTGTGTTCTCTCTACCACAGGATGGAGTTACTCCACTTAGAATAGCTAGTGCGAGAGGTCATGAGGAGGTGGTGTCACTGCTTGTGAAGTCAGGAGCAAAGCAGACACCTGGCAAGGTTAGTGAGATACAAAATTGCTACCAATTCCAGCAGCAGTAGACTCATCTATTATCACCATACAGCCATACTGATTGTAGTGCTTGCCTTCCCACTTAGCTAAGGGAATTTCCCCTACATAGCATAAGCATTAGCAGAACTGTGCCCGTACACACATGGCAAGTATGCATAACAAACCATTTCCACTCCAATAGTGTTGTATATAAATATGAATCAATGCTAGACCACAACATGGTGAAAATAAATGAAAGCTTTATATAAAAAAGTGATAAAACACACAGCAAACAATTGATAAAGAGCACAAAGGTAGTTTTAGCACTTGTTTGCATAAAGCATTTTCACCAGCTTGCGTAACTGTTCACATTTATAAATGGTAAGCCTATATTAGTAACTTGAGACAATGTTGTCACAGAGCACAGATGAAGTATGAACAATATGTCACACTCACCACAGTCAACTTAACCTTACATGTGAAGTGTGTGTAGAGAAACAATAATCTACGTACCTGTAGATACATGCAAACTAAGAAGACCAGTTCTCAAGGCTGGTCATCCAGGGCCCTGCCTCTCATTTTTTGTAATTTTGTGTCTGTTATAGTATGTTGTATACATATTTGGTATCATGGATAATTGCACGTCCTGATCCTGAATTGTAACTGCGTAATATTGCCAAAGACACATCCCAAAGAAGTAGCTTACTCCTCTCTACAATACTAAGTATTTTTAGTGTAAAACTGAACTATGACTAGGAATGTTTTAGGCAAAGACTGCTAAAAACAAATGTAAAAACCATTCCTTCAATCAAGTGAATGAAGAAATTGAGGTTGTAGTTGTCAGTCTAGGTTTCTGGCTGCTACCAGCACATGAAGATTTCATTGCTCTAAACTACCTTAAGGCTGGTATTATTGGTGGTGACTAATTTTGGCAATTTCAGGAACTGGGGAATTTCAATGTACTAAATTTAGCTATTTCAAACTATTTCAAATGATTTATGATGCATGATGTATGCTAAATTTGAAAACTTTATTGTTTTTGGTCATTAATATTAGTGAAAAAGTTGCCACTCGCTAAAATTGCTAAATTAACGTGTTGCAAATATTACCGACCATATAGTACATAGCTATGCTCTAGGTCATAGCCTACTTTGAGGGAAAACACAAACAAATTGGCAAATCAGCCCCTATTTACTATAACACACACCAGTATATCGTAATACATTTTTATTGCATACACCCTATTTCCATGTACACGGTCACATACTGTGCATACTATCAGAGGTTCATAATAGTAGTAGTGACAGTTGTAGTGGCTGTAAAGGTGCTAGCAGCGGTAACAGCAGCAGACTCTGCAGATATGACACTTTCCAGCTGAAGTGACAACAGAAGTGGTGATTTAGTCTCAAGTTGAACTTGAACCTCACTAGACGAAGGTGAAGAACCGACAAGTGGAGAGTCCACATGCTTTGAAACAGTCTCTTTGTGGAGAGAAAAACCCATTATGCTGCTGTAGTTCCTATTTCTAAACTTGATCGTTTTAAAGTCTTCTTTTGTCAATCGTCAATCAGAGGGAATGGACTCTCCAATCAACCTTTGTACCACAGTGGATATTGCTTCCATATAATACTTTCCATTGTACTTATGGGCATCTTCTTAGGCAGAGATTACTGGTATATATAGTGATAGATCTACTGGTGGTGGCATAACCAGTCCAAAGTCAACCAAACTGCCCGACAGAAAAGGCTGTAGCACAAAAGATTCCTGTTCATAACTGCACTCCACGTAGGTATAAGAGCGGACACATACACTGTTCTTTGGATTTCCACGAGAAACTGCAATCCCACGGAAAAGTGGAATTCCACAGGAAAATGGAATTACAAAATTCCTGGAGTTTCATATTGATGGCAGGGAATTGCATGGAATCCAAGACAAGTGTAGTTCTGAATGCACTTGTGGATAATTATTCCATGGCAAACACCACTCCACTTCCACCTCCAACAAAACTTTGTTGGAACATTCAACTCCATGGATTGGGTTGCATTTTATTCTTTTTATACCATACACCCACAGCTAATTAAAATATCTTTTACATGTTTTTCACAAACACCTACGTTTTGTTGGCCTAATGTGCACTTGTGTGTTCAAATGTTGGTAAAAAATGTAGCTTATGTGCAAACAACAACAAAGAAACTCTTATTATACATTATAGAGGGGATATATCAGGCCTAGCGGAAGCTGTTTAAGGTTGATTGGGCCCCACATGCACGAAGCCCGGAATCTAGGGGGGTCTGAGGGCATGCCCCCCCCAGAAAATTTTGGGATTTTAGGCTTTCTGAGATGGTCTCTGGTGCACTTTTAAGCGACAAAAGCGCCCGCCAATGCTTAACCAAAAACAACAGTAATAAGATGAGGACTGGTGGACGCTATGGTCAGAGTAACTTGCTTTTCGCTTCAAGTTCGGCGAGAGCCCCGCACAATTGCGTTGCGAGCATAATTGATGGGTGGAGCCCGTGCGCGTGCATATTATTATTTAGTATAATACAAGCGACTGTGAAAGTGGAAAGGAGACTCTTTGCATTCACAGTTTCCGTAATGTTCTCGCTCGCTACATTGCCAGTGCAATAGCATGCGGGGCGCTTTTATATCAACCTTACTGCAAATGCCCGAAATTTGGCCCGAAAATTGGTCGGGCCAGAAGCTGGCCCAGCAGACGACCGGCGGCACTCTACGAGTGTTTTTTTGAGCAGTGGGCCAGAATTTTTGGTCGGGTCATGACCCGACTGACTTGACCGGTTCCGCCGGGCCTATATATGTAGTTTGCATATATGAGGATATCAGTGGTAGATATGGTCATCAAACTTGCCTTTAATGCTAACTCCATTATTAACGTCTAAATTGCATGTTTGTAAACAGCAACACAAACTCCCTAGCAGATATCTATATGAAACTTCACAAACACCTAGGCTTTGATGGCCCAACATGTACTCATGTGTTCAAAAGTTTGTAAACAATTTGTTTTGTGTAAAAAACAACAACCTCACAGTACATTATAATGGGAAGATACTTTGGATAGAACAGGATAACGCCCATATATGTGGTACAAGTCATAGAAAGGTAAACATTTTTTTAACCATTACGTTTCTGTTTCATTTCCTTTTGTTTTACACCTACAAGTTGATGATGTAATCCCTATAATATTGTCACATTGCTGAAAACTGCAACTTGAGTAGACATTATACACCCATCAAAAAGTAGTGCCACCAAACGAATGTTTGAGAACCACAGTACCCTGCAGGTGACAATATAGGCATTACATCATCAACTTGTAGGCATTGACCTGTACCTAGTGAAACAGATCCTCATCAGTTTCAGGTGTGGGTAGAACAAGGTACTCCCATTCCTCATTCTAGTTTCTCTTTCACAATGTACATCTGTTATGGTGGATGTGGTATACATAGGTTGTTCACTGGCCACACCACCTCATGTCCCTGTACACTCTCCACCCGTATATATGCATAGGACTATATGATGGGCAATAGAGCCTGCTACATTGCTGAGTACTGTCAATTCCAGCCAACATTGTCTCTGTTCCTATCACACTGAGTGTTTGCAGTGTTTCTCAGGTTATGCATTGGCACAGTGTACTGTAGTTTGGGCATAGGGCATGGTAGCAACTGTATGCTTGCATGTCTCTCTCTCTGTTGTTTTATATGCTGGCTACATACTTGGCTCTGTTGCAAATTCTATGCTGACAAAGTTGTGTTTTCCTCTCCTCTGTGGTCTCGGTGGCGACACACTGCCTCCTAGTTCGACCAGCTAGTGCACTTCTGCTGTTTTACTACACACCTGCCTCAGTCTCGGGTATAAAATAATATACATAATTAGTAATAAAATAATATAAATAATATAATATATATAACATATATAATTATGTTTAGAGAGTCATGTCTCCCTTTCCTCAGAGGGTTTGCTTGATCTTGCTGTTTGTGAGCTTCTGCACTTTCAGAAGCACGAGCAGAAAGACCTGTCACTTTCACAAAGGGCTGCGGCCCTATTCCATGATAACTGATCAGAAGTCATGCTGAAGTCATGACCATGTTCATTTTGGCTACTTGAAACTTGAAGTGGGATGTAAATGAAAAGTTAGGGGCCAATGGGGCAACCTGATCAAATGTTCCATCTTGTGTAGTGTTAGGAAGATGTAGGAGGTAGGTGCTGCTCTGGGTCAGTAGGTCTGTGTTTGGGGTTCAAATGTTCTCTCTGTTTCTCATCCTGTGGGTCATCACCAAATAACAAGTGGATAAAAGTAAAGAGATGCAATGTATGTGGTGCATCCCTGATACAGAGTATTCCTAAGTTTTAGCTAGTACAGATGGAAAGAGCTGCTCTATAGCTATCCTTTGATATCCCATAGGTCTAGTGCAAAGCTATTTTAGGTGTAATCCACTTGTAAGTCTGCATACATGGCCATAAATTTTCTGCTTAAGTCTCTGCGTGACAGGCTGAAGAAATCGAGGTAGTTGTCAGTCAATGCTTCTGGCTACCAGCACATGAATATTTCACTGCTCTAAACTACCTTAAGGCTGGTATTATTGGTGGTGACTAATTTTGGCAATTTCAGGAACTGGGGAATTTCAACAATACTAAATTCAGCTATTTCAAATGAATTATGATGCATGATGTGTGCTAAACTTGAAAAACTTCATTGTTTGTGGTTATTAATATTAGCGAAAAAGTTGCCACTCACTAAAATCGCTAAATTAACGTATTGCGAATATTATTGACCATAAGGTACATAGCCATGCTCTAGGTCATAGCCTACTTTGAGGGAAAGCAACAACAAATTGGCAAATCAGCCCCTATTTACTATAACACACACCCGTATATCGTAATACATTTTTATTGCATACACCCTATTTCCGTGTACACGGTCACATACTGTGCATACTATCAGAGGTTCATAATAGTGATATGAATGCTCTTGTTTCCTTTATTTGGTATAATATGCTGAAGAGACCACTGTCCATGTGAGTGTATTACCTGAATTTGTGGTTGAGAAGATAAACATACCACAGAGGAAACACAAGCATTTAATGGCAAAATATTTGCAAAGGTCTAATAAATATGAGTTTGCACATGCATATTACTAGGCCACTCTTTCCAACACACACTAGCTGCTGCTTTGCTGCTGCTAGTATGAGCTTGCTTTACTTTAAGTCCAGCATAGGTCTCGTGATTGCCAAGCAGACTAGACTGCCAGAAAAAGCTGTCTGTTCAGCTAACACCGCTCTACAACATATGCTGGATGAAGTGAGGGGGAAAGAATCGGCCAGTAGTGGACACAAGTATACAAAGATTTTCACTGCCAAGGACCGTCAAGTGGGCAAATATGCCACAGAAACTGGCATTACTAAAGCACAGAGACACCTTACGGAGCTAGACCTGAGTGAGAGCACTGCTCTCTACTTCAAGAAGAGGTATCTGAGCGAGCTAGCACAGCATGCAAAAGCTGGAGATTCTACGGTAATGCAGCTGGACATTGCCAAGCATTGATGCAAATTTGCACTCGGTGAGATGCTAGATTCTGAGATAAAGCATTACATAAAGAGTTTACGAGAAAATGGGGCAGCTCTCATCATCTTTCTTGTTCAGGCTGCTACTGAGGGATACTTAGTAGTTGAGATAGTACTGTCCTTGTCTGCATCATTTGGGATTGGGCCAGATTTTCAGATGGGCTTTGTGCAGAAGAAAGGTGGAACTAAAGCAAATGTCCAACTCCTAGGAGATAGATTTAAGCAGATAATAGCTTCCTTTCTTAGTCAAATTGTTGCCCTTGTCAAGGCACATTCAATATTACCAGAGCTGTTGATCAATCTAGATGAAACAGGTATAACATTAAGTCTATTTGCATTCACTTTTTACCCCAGAGAATTAAGTATATTTGCATTCACTTGTTGCCAGAGAGAATTGTCATAACTCGCACATTTCTTTTGCAATTTTGTAAGTGCTAGTACCGGCGGATTCCATATATTGTTCCAAGTCCGTACATATCCCTCTCTAAGCTGGAGGTCCTCATTAGCTGTATATCCCATTTACAAAATACAGCATGTCAGTGGGCCAGTCAGGAAGGCCACTCTAACGTTGTGGATGTCCTTCTCAAGGCCGGAGGGTATCATAACATTGCAATGAATGTAAGTGGTGTACGTGTATGTTAAAATGCATCTTTTATAGATCTCATACCTGTCAGTATCTTACCTGTGAAGCATTGTATGAGGATTGTGTTACTGTAGAGCACTTCCTCCACCTTGGGTAGTGATAGGAGGATGTGGGAGATAGTCAAGCAATGACTCTGGGGAGAAAGAGTTACAGCCCAGCCAGTCTCCTAGATGAACTGGTAGAGTTTATAGATCTACATTACCCAAGCACTAGCCCCTTCTGTACGTAGAGGCATTTTACTAACCATTCTTGCCATAGGAGAACACCTTACCAAATGCTGAGCTGACGTCATGTCAGTTCCCGCCCCATTTTTGCTGCAACTCTGGAGTAAAGGGTGGGCAGCAGTGGAAGACATTTTTGACAGCACTTTTCACTGTGACAAAAATGTTACAAATAATCTGTGAGCTCCTTGTAACCAAAATATAAAAAATGATTTTAGCACATCACCCTCCCTGAAATTTCATTGTATGAAAATTTTAAATTGTAGGGGCAAGGCATATTCAGAAAACCTGCACTCATAAAACTCAAAAAAACTTTTAAAAACAGCTACTCACAAATATTTACACATGCAAAATAAAAGCAGTATACAGTAGTAGCAGTATAATCCCTGCAAACTCATACTTTGACATCTGCACATAGTCACTATCAGTGTTGTCCACCAACTATTGTCCACTCTCTCTATTATAGTTCTCCTATTTTTCCCAGCCTGTCTAGGTCCTGCTCTGCAAGTGGTTTGAGTGCATAGGCTACAGCATGTGGCAGGCAATATTTTACAATTGATGCTTCCAATCAGCTGTTGTCTGAAAAGGAAGTGATCATGTTGAGCCTCTCCAACAACACATCTGCCATACTCCGAGGACACCTCTGCCATACTCCGAGAACAACTCTACCATACTCCGAGAACACCTCTGCCGTACTCTGAAAACACCTCTGCCATACTCCAAGAACACCTCTGCCATACTCTGTGAGGAGCTGGAGAATTCTATCCCTCTGCAGCTGCACTGAGTAGATGATGTTCCAGTCCAGGACAAGATGTGTGAGCCAGTCTTGTCTGAGAAGGATGCAGCAGTGTCAACACTGCAAATCCAGTAAATTTTGTGTTTGGCAGTGATTCATAGCTCAGGAAAAGAAAGACATTATCTGCTGCATGCCTTTAACCAAGGAACAGCTTAGCACTGCCCTGCACTGTACTAGCTAGAGTGAGTGCCTGCGTTATTGCTGCCACACACCTACTCACTATCACCTTGTGAGAGCTGGTCTCTTGCCCCATTGACCTCTGTATGTAGCTGGGAACATTGTTTTGATACACAACTGCATTAGCTTGTCCTACCCCCACTCTGTCACTGAGACTCTCACACAGAGTTGTGACGGGTATGTATGGTATGTAGTGTCTCTAAACCCACACCACAATGACAGGGTTTGAGGTTCATCCCAGGTCCACCCACAACCTAACTGTGATGTGTGGTCAGTGAAGTTCAAGTGAAATGGTAATGGAATGGAAACTGGCTGACAAGAATACAAAATATCTCAATTGGATTGCCACAGCTGCCATGTCACAAGTCACTGCACAAGTTTCTGAGAAGCATTGTCAAGTCAGCCTCAGTTAAGAGGCTTTCTGTATCACTTTGCACTGCATGCCACAGGTGAGGCAATCATAACCTATGACCTGATCCAGAAAATCACTCAGCTTTAGATGGCACAAGAAGGTGAAATAATATGCAGCAAAACTGGCATGTTATTTTTGTGTACCTCTTAGCCATCACTGAACTGGGCAAGGTCTTCCTAATAGTGTAGGTATTGCCTTATATGTGTATATCCTCAGACACACTCTTTTAGAGGTTTCTGTTCTGGCTTCTTTTGCAAGGTGTGACACAGCCTTCACCTGCTCCACCATTTCTTTCCCCTGTTTGACAAACTCCATGGCAATGAGAAACAGAGCAGCTTCCTTGAAGTTGTTTTATCACTGACTATAGGAAGGAGGTCTTTGTTACTATCACTCGCCACACACACACACACACACACACACACACACACTCTCTCTCTCTCTCTCTCTCTCTCTCTCTCTCTCCGGAGGTGTAGTAGGTGAGCACTTGCAATGTCAATAGCTACATCCCATACCTCACAGTCTGTTCTGGTTCAGGGTGTCACTCTTGTGATGGGTCTTGAGGAGTGAGGTCAGTGGTGCCAGTGAATCAAGCAGCAGTGTTTGCACTCTGACAAGCTTCTTGTCTGCTGTCTTTGTGAAACTTGAAGTCTCTGACTTCATCACTGGATCCAACTGTGCTCCTTCAGGAGAGCACATCCATTACAATTATCATTAGTGTTCATTGCAAATATCACTGTCCTTTCAGGTGCCCACACTATATTTGCATGAGACTGATTCTCAGTCGTGTAGTCACTCGACTAGTTCATCACCTCACTCTCAGAGTCAAACATGCCAATTGGGCTATGACTTGAGGTGGGCTTCAACTGCTGGCATCAGTGAGGAGGGCATTGCAATATCACTCACTGATGACATCATAATATGAATCTCCTTGTGGTTCTGCTGTCATCTCTGTGGTGATCACAATCATGTTACTGGAGTAAACCTCACTGTTTTCTGGTGTGATTTCCTACGCTAGTGTGGCCATGCACCAGTCTGGAGTGGCTGAACTACACTCTCCACCATCTTTCAAGGACTGTCTTTCTTGACCTCTTTCTCATAGGATCTTCCTCAGTTGTGGTTTGATCTGTCATGACCTTCACTTTTGGAACTGCTTGACCTAATCCAAAGTTGAAGAATGCAAGGAATTGTGACACTCCTATAGCTACAGAAGTGTGATAGACATTTTGTAATTCAGGGGCTGATCCATGCTCACTTCAGACAATATTACAGACAATAAATCATATATATACCACCGCTGTCCCTCTTGCTCAATGATTGGCTGCCACTGCTCCACCAAAGATCCAGTATAGAAAGCCTTCTTGCTTGTATAATTTGAATATACTAATTCATCATTGGTCAAGGGGGGGGGGGTCCTGGTAACAGCTGCCTTCAGCCATGTATGGATATGGCTCTACAGGCAGTGTAGCAGTGTTTTTAGCTAGGTATACATCTATAACATACTCAAAGTGAAGTATGCAATGAGTGTGCACAAGTGCAAGTGCAAGTCTGCCCCCTCCCAATAGTTTTCTGCATCTACACCACTTAAAATGCCTTTTGAGTATACTATCACAAAGTACAGTAGTACTTTGTATATAGGAATGGATGAGATCCTGGCCCATTATGCCTGTACATTCGAAAATTCCAATTTTCACTTTCAATTTCAGTCCACTTTTGACACCATGTGAGCTAAGGTCAATATGTATGTGTACTTAAAATGAGGTGAGAATTGGACCGCTAACATGGGAGATATGGCAAAAGTCCATTTCTCCAATTCTTCTGTTTCTTGTTCTTCAGTTTGAATCACAATATCGCAAAAACCGTAAGAGGTATAGGTTTGAAAGTTTGTACACAAGTAGGGTCTGATGACTCAATGTACAGTGACCGGTCAAAATGTTCGTAAACAATGTAGTATATGATATCACTGTAAATTTTTGTTTACTAATAGTCCTTTGAGGTTTCTTGTGTTCATCTATTGCCAACAGCTATGAACTGCTTATGTGAGATAGGGCCTGTTCCATTTCCATATAAACTTTTTCTCTACAATACTCATGGAGCAATCACTATGTACATGCAATAGCAACCACAGTATGTACCTTAATGCTAACGGTAGATTTTTGTGTGGTTTTAGGATTCTGCTCATTGTACTGAATTTTGCTGTTTTGATAAAAGCACTAGTATGAAAATGAGCATGATAGCGGTACATAAATCTTGTATGCATCTGCAGAAATGTCAAATTAATGCTAGTAAATTAAGGTATTACAAGGGATGTGTGGTGGGATATAGTGCTGGTTTCATTATGTCTACACTCTTTCACTCCCTCACAGGATGGGGCTACTCCCCTATTAATAGCCAGCCAGGAAGGTCACTCAGCCGTTGTGAATACATTACTTAGATGTGGAGCAACTCCCAACACAACAACAAATGTAAGACAACTGTTGTATAATATGTACCCCCTCATTATACACTGTATTATGTCTGAATTATGTTTCTTCACGACCAAATATCCATCTCCATTGCTGTTTCACTCCACAGCCTTGCCAGCCACTTCTCCTAATATGCCATCCCTACTACACTTCTCTTCATGTGAATTTAGTGACACACAAGTTTCTTCACAAAGTACGGCAGTACTTGTGTATAGGGATGGATGAGGTTTTTAAGCATTATACCCATGCATTTGAAAAATCTGATTTAAACTTTCACTTTCAATGTAAATTCAGTTCCGTTTCCACAAAATCGTAGCTATAGGCAACATACATATGTTCCTAAAGTATGGTAAAAATTGAATCACTAACAACAGAGATATAACAAAAAAGTTCATTTTCCCAATTCTTTTCCTTCTTGTTCTTGTTGTAGTTCAGTTTTGACCCCTGTAACTCAAAGACCGTAAATAGTACAAATCTGAAACTTTGCACACAGGTTGGGTTCCATTGCAGAACATGCAGTCACACGCTAAATTTTCCTACATCGTTTAGTTTCCATGGAAACAGTAAGACTTTGTGCAATACATTATAACTAGAAAATGATTTTTTTTTAAATTAAAAAGTAAGGGATATAGGGATGGTATAAAAAGAAAAGAGACAAGGTAGGGATGGGGTATGAGTCACTGCACATAACGGAATTACTCAGTGTGCAATGCCTACAAGTTGATGATGTAATCTCTATATTGTCGCCTGCTGTGTACTGTGGTTTTGGTAGGTGTGGTTCTCAAAAATTTGCTTGTTGGCGCTACTTTTTGATGGGTGTACAAATTTTATTCAAGTTGTGGTTTTCAGCAAGGCAACAGTATAGGGATTACATCATCAACTTATAGGCATTGCACACTGAGTAATTCCCTTATGTGCAGTGACTCATACCCCATCCCTATCTTGTCTCTTTCTATTTATACCATCCCTATATCCCTTAATTTTTAATTCAGAGCATTTTTTCATTTTCTAGTCTCCTTCCTTTTTTTACTGCATGCATGCATGTACAGTCACCAGGTGTACAATAGTAATGTTGGTTTGGCCCCCAAGATAGGGCTTAGTACTTGGACAAAGTGGGATGGTTATTCCTATTCATATCTACCCTGTTATTATGCAAAAGTGTCACCCCTTCATTATGTATTGTGAGGTTTGTTGTCAAGTTAATGGTTTACAAACATGTGAACGCATGAGTTCATATTGGGCCATCAAAGACTACATGTTTGTGAAGTTTCATATACATATCTACTAGGGTGCTTGAGATATTGAGAGAAACATGGATAAGACATTGTAATTAGCTGTGGGTGTCTGTTGCTGTTTATAAACATGTAACTCAGTTGTAAACATCTTAGTGATGGGGTTAGTACTTGGGCCAGGTTTGATGGTCATATCTATCACAAGTATCCTGTTATATGCGAAAGTATCTCCACTTTATAATGTATTATGGGAGTGCATTGTTGTTGTTTACATGTAAACTGCATTGTTTACAAATATATGAACAAATGAGTGCAAATTGGGCCATCAAAGTCTAGGTTTTTGTGAAGTTTCATATACATATCTATTAGGGTGATTGAGATATTGAGAGAAACATGGAAAAGAGATTTTAATTAGTTATGGGCGTGTGTCGTTGTTTACAAACATGTAACTCAGTTGTATAAATGTTAGTGATGGGGTTAGTACTTGGGCCAAGTTTGAAGGTCATATCTATCACAGGTGTCCTATGCAAAAGTATCTCCCCTTTATTATGTATTGTGAGGTTTGTTGTTGTTTACACGTAAAGCAAATTGTTTACAAGCATTTGAACACATGAGTGCACATTGGGCCATCAAATTCTAGGTGTTTGTGAAGTTTAGCAACCTGCCTCTGGCGATAACTACATGTATTACCTTGTTCCTTGACTATGAGCATAAAGCACTGCATATGTGTGATCATGAAACTTTGCACACACGTTAACTTTTTTCCAACATTACCACAACATTACATACATGTAACCAATAGCAACCAGCCTCTGATATAATCCCTATATTGCCGCCTGCTGTGGGTCGGGTGGCTGCTGTAACGCTGGTAGTCATGTTCCCCAAGGATTCCTGGCATGTTTCTGTGTCTCATGCTTGGTTGCACTAAAATGTGGATAATTAAGTTTCACATCTTTGTACTAATCATGTTGTACTGCTTGGTGACTAGCACTTTGTGAAGTTTTTATTAGTGGAAGCTATGAATCTCCAGTCCTTTCAAACACTGGAGAATAATATTAGTGAAATACTATGGTTGTCAAGTCGACAATATAGGGATTACGTCATTGGCTTGTATGGTGTGAAGCATTGCACAGTGAGCAATTCCAAATGCGCAATACCATCCCTATCTTGACTCTTTTCTTTTTATACCATCCCTATATCATAATTTGAAGAGTTTTATATTTCTTAGTCTCCCTTCTTTTTTTATGCATGCATGCATGCATAAAGTCTAGTGGATTCATAGGAGGCAAGGGGCCAAGGCCCCTAAAAAATTGTCATTTTGCCAGATAAAGGCTGAAGTGTCAATCTGGACCCTGCATAATTATAAGCTAACACATGTATTCATTGCCTGAGGCTAGTTGCTATTGGCAATCAACATGTAATGTTGCCATGGTAATGAAATAGTGGATTAAACGTGTGTGCAATGCTTCATGATCGTACACAGTACCAAAAACAACTTATAGGTAAGAACATTAATTGCAACTGTAAATTGCCTTGGGCTATTTGTTGTGTTTTTTTTTGTAAATTTGATTTTTAAATGTGGTGTGAGAGTAGTGATGTTTAACATGTACTGTATGCAGTGCTTTATGTTCATAGAAATTGTTAGAGTAAAGGATTTAGGTAATATACGTAGTCATTGTCTGAGGCTGGTTGCTATTGGTTATGAGTATGTTGCGTTGCCGTGACAATGGCAATGTTGGACTACATGTGTGTGCAAAGTTTCATGATCACACACATTACTAATAACAACTTATAGGCATAAACATACAAGTTTAAATTGCCTCAGGCTGTTTGTTGTTGTTTACAAACTTGTAAATGTGATGTTTAAGTTTGGTATGACATGATTTATATACCCATGTACCAAGGTATACCACTGGGCAACGTATTATTACCAAGTTATAGCCAAAAACATAAATAACAAGTTTAGTTGCCTTAGGCTATTTGTTGTTGTTTACAAACTTGTAATTCATATATTATCATGTACATGATGGTACTAATGTTTGGTCAAAGTTTAATTACCTTTAAAGCACTGCGTATATGTGATCTTGAAACTGCACATGTAAGGCCAACATTACAATTGTCATAGTAACAGCATAGTAACAGCATATTCATAACTAATAGCAACCAGCCTCAGGTGATGACTATATACGTATTATTACCTTATCCCTTTACTGTAACAATTTCTATGGGCATAAATCACTGCATATGTATAACACCACTACTGTCACACCAGGTCTACAAATCAAATTTACAAGTTTGTAAACAGCAACAAATAGCTTGAGGCAATTTACAGTTACAATTAATGTTTTTACTTGTAAGTATTGGTTACTGTATGGCTGCAGAGGCGGTACGGGATTTATCCCGAAATCGTTAGCGATACCACACGAGGGTGGTATGCGCTACCGATTGAGGGAAAATCCCGTACCGCCGAGGCTGCCGTACATTAACCAATTTGTTGCCTGACCGCGTATTCATACCCACGCGGATATGGCATCAGTTCCTGGAAAATACTCATACCCGTGCAGTGAGGCCTGGGTACAGCGAATACCGCCGCGTCGGCACCTTTGTAGTTTGGGCTAGTCAGGCTACAAATTTTATTGGTACTGTGTATGATCATGAAACTTTGCACACACATTTAGTCCACCATTTCTACTACCATGCCAACATTACATATTCGTTGCCAATAGCAACTGGCCTCAGGCAATGAATACCATATTTCCTCCAATAGTACCCACCCTCGAATAGTACCAGTACCTTGCCCTGCCCACAAAGATTTGTTTGCGTGCCAGTGCACACAGTTTTCGTAGCCAGCTGTCTTTGGCTGTCTTTCTGTGCGGTGATGGCAACTGCTGCTGAGGATGCCCTGAAAGGGATGTTACCGATGCCACTTTCACGCTTAAAGTGGTAGAATATGCAAAAAAGGGAGTGCTGCAGCTGCATAGTTGTTTGTTTTGATGGGAAGAGTGTACAGCAGAATAGTACCCAACCTCTAATTGTCCCCCAAAAACTTATTGACATTGAAATTAATAGTACTTGTGCGAGGAAATACAGTACATGTCTTAGATTATAATTATGCTGTACAAGTGTCTATAACCACACACCATTGTGTCTATACAAGTATAGTACACCACTGTCACGTTTTTATGACATCTAGCCCTAGGCTATACCACCACTGCCAAGCCTCACATGTGCTGAGTGTTATACACTTTAGTGATTTCATTAAAGCTCATAAACCTTTGTGGACAATATCAGATAAAAGTAATTATGGTCAAAGTCCAGATTGACCCTTTGCCCTTTATCTGGCAAAATGACAATTTTTAGGGTCCTTGGCCCCTTGCCTCCTATTAATTAATCCACCAGCTTTATGTATACATGCATGCATAAAAATAGAAGGGACACTATGTATATAGAAAATAAAATATTCTTCGAATTAAAGAATGAGGGATATAGGGATGGAAAGGAGACAAGATAGGGATGGCATTGCACATTGCCATGACCTCTCACTTACTGCCAGCTGGTCTCTCTCTCTCTCTGTTGTGATGAGCTGGCTGTATGCCTGGCTCTGTCACAAGCTCTAGCTCTGACAGTCACATCTCCCTCTCAGCTGTTTCTGTGGGGACAACTGCCTCATTCTTGTGCTTTATGTATAATTCCCATTCCCAGTCAAGCCTTTCATGATGAAGACTGGTTTCACTCTCCTCGGACATTTCAGCTTCCGTCTCAGGCAGAGAGCATAACTATGTTACTCCCTGGTGCTGTATAGGCAATGACAAAATGAGCCTCTGATGGTTGACAGGGAACACGTCACACTGTACACGTAATTGTAATTCTGTATATAGTATCATGACAACACCCGTTACATAGAGCAAGATGTATGACTATAGTGTATTCATGCTGAGTTGAGCACAAACTTTGCATTACATACTTAGTGCTATGAATATGATTTTGAATTCCTCTCGCTCTTCTGAATCCAGCCATATATAACACATATAGTATATGTACCTTACAGACCAGCTTTTCCCCTACATCTCTAAGGGCATACCTCGCACCATTATAACACATTATGTACAATATGTGCATTCTCCCAATTTAAAACCACTTTCAACTCAATGTGAATAGACTATTGGTTGACTCACTCCCATTTGCCCCAAAATTTTACCCTATATGCGGAAGTTTAAGTTGCACCGGTGTATAAGTCACACTTCCAAAACTGGGAGGCTTGAAAAACCACAGAATACAAGTTGCGCAGGTGCAGCACACAGTGGTTTGCTTACTGCTTACAGCTTTGCCCCACCCTCAATGATTTCTTGCCTCATGGTAGTACTATCAGTTTAGCCAAATTTATAACCTACTTAAGATTGTGCTCACATCCAGCAGCTCTGTTCCCACTGTTTCAATCACTTCTAGCTTGAAATCTGCCTTTTAGCTTGCATGTTGCTTGCCACACAGTTAAAGGGTGATGTGCTATACTCTACAGGTTGCACTTTAACCCCCATTGTGCATTTTGAAGTACATAATCACTGTGTGCAGGAAATAATGCTACAGTACTACTATGACTTATACTCTGGCAAACATCCTTACCAATTACCTTGCTGAAAAGTCTTTATCACCTAGTTTCATATACTTAGCTACCATATCACTATCCCACTACAGGAAGGAGACACAGCACTTGCTATGG